>NZ_CP046219.1 GCF_012571345.1 Enterobacteriaceae endosymbiont of Macroplea mutica
GTGTTAAACATAAACAAAATACATCATAAAGAAAATTTTCAAAATACACACCAAAAAATCAATAATACTAATGCTAGTAACATCAAAAAACTAATATATAATCACCAATATTTTATACATAAAATGTATTTAAAAAGTCTTAAATTATCTAGTTATCACCATCAGCACGGTATTATTTTGTCAATTCAAAAAGATATAGTTTTATGTAAAAAAGGGAATGACATATATAATAATATATCTATAGAACAACCATATATAGAAAATGAAGATATGTGGAAAAACGATACAACTGAATATTATCATCCAGTTCATCACATTCCATATACAAGTGATTTATATAATAGAATTTTTCGATATTTTAGTGAAAAAATATCAGCTAAAATGGAAAAAAATATTAAAAAAATTTTTTCACTATGGCACACACATAATAGTATAGTTAATATATCTTTTAATAAATATCCATTTAGTAGTTGGAAAATAAAATTTTTATTACCAATAAAAGACAAAAATAATTATCTTCTTTTTACACAAAATAATTTTACAATAAATGAAGATAGTCAACATATTAACTCAGGTTTAGGTATAAGAAAAATTTCAACAAAACATCATTTTTTATTAGGTATAAATAATTTCCTAGATTATGATTATACAACTAATGACTATCGTTTAAGTTTAGGTTTAGAATTTTGGAAAAGTTTTATCAAACTTAGTAGTAATGTATATTTTAGACTTAATAATTGGAAACAATTTAAAAATCATATTTTCACAATAAACAATAAAAAAATAACATATGATATTTTTGCTAGACCCGCTAATAGCATAGATGTTATTTTAGAAGGTTATTTACCTAAAATACCTCAAATGATTTTTAATGTTAAATTTACTAAATTCTTGCAAAAAAAACAGGCAATTTTACATCATCACCAATATGACGACAATGAATTATATATACTTAAACCAAGTAAATTAGCATTTGGTTTGCATTATAGATTAAACTCTTTATTATATTTTGATTTTTTAAGAGAACAAACATTTGTAGATCATAATGGTAATAATACAATATTTGGCATAGGATTAAATTTTAATTTAAATGGTCCTATTTATCATCGTCTAGATAATTTTATTCGCGCAGTAAAAACTTTTAATAATAGTAATAATATTATCGATAATAAATATGATTTTGTAAAACGTAATAATATTATTACGTTTGAATATAAAAAAGTAAAATCTCTAAATATCCACATGCTAAATAATATTACTAATTATCCCAAAACTATAAATTACTTAAAAATTCATGATTATCAACTAATTAAAAACATAACATTTCATAATGTATCTGATTTTATGAAAAATAATGGTCTTTTTATTTTACAACAAGATGATTGTGTAGTTATTTTGCCGAAATATATACATAAGATAAATTCAAAAACATATTCTAATACTTATAACATTAAAGTTACAATAGAAGATATTTATCAAAGGGAAAAAAGTTTTTCTTTAACAATTAGAGTGTTGCCCAAAACAAAACCTATTAAAGTCAATAAAATTGACATTAAAAAATCATCTTTACAAATTAAACCTAATAACATTTATATAGATTATAAAAATAAGTGTACTGTTCTTTTTACGGCTAAAAGTAATAACAATACTGCTGTTACACATCTAAAACATGTTAAATTCATCATGAAGGATAAAGATAATCATATTATTAACTCTTTTCATGCTAAAGAAAAATATCCTGGTATATATTCTGCGAATATACACAATGATTTTATAGGATCTTTTACTATACAAGTAAAAATAAATGATATTTATTATACAGAATTATCAAAAAAAATAATTTTTTTTGATGAAAATCAAGTAGCATATTTAAATATATATGACCAGAAAAAATTATACGAAAAAAATACTATACACGATCATGTAGTATTAAAAATACATTTGCTTAATTTGAACCATCAACCAGTACACAAAGCTTATAATATTGTTGTAAGTATTCTCTCAATAAATGATCGTCAAGGGAAAAATCGTACAGATAGTGGTAAATTACATATTTTAAATAATAATAAAGTCAATTTATTAAGTAATAATACAAAATCTCAATTTATAACTAATAATGATGGTATATTACAATTAGATATTGCTGATCCAGATGGTATTGGGGTTAAAACAAAAATTAGTTTTAGCATTCCCCAAACTAATATTACTAGTGATATTAGTTTGATTTATGCTGTTCCTACTAGCCCAGATACAGACAAAGCAAACATGTACGGTTATATGAATGATGATATATATTATAATCATATTACATTACATAGACCACCATTATATGCGGAGTATGCTGGTGATAGAAAGATTTTTTATTTAAATGAATTTTGGTCTGTTTTTACAATTCATAAAGCACAAACATATTGCAAAAGTTTACATCGTTCTTTACCAACTAGGGAAACTATGACTGTTTTTAATGAAAATTATTCTACGAATAATTTATTTAATAAATATGGATGGCCATATAAAAATATATTTTCTAATATTTGGACTGCTAATCAATATACAAAAAATGATATGGAATATTATTTTTATATTTCTATAATGAATAATAAATATTATAGAGGTCTTAGTAGTAGTGCATACAATGTACTTTGTGAAAATATTATTAAATAATTTTTTGATTTTAGACAATAATTTAGAAAATATTTTATTGTATTATATAATTATAGTATTTATTAACTAATATTATAAAAATGAAAATATTATTTCAACAAACAAATAAAATATTGTTTTATATATGTATATTTTTTTTATTTAGTCAAAAAATTTTTGCTGAAGATCAGCGTATTGTACATGAGCCAATTATACCTAAAATATGTCAAGTATTAGAAGCTAACGGACAAGATTCTACATTAAGAATACAGCAAGCAATTAATTATTGTGCGCATAAACATCAAATTGTTAGTTTGATTGCGTCTAAAAATAAACAACATGTTTTTTACATTAGTCCTATAAATATACCAGATTATGGTGGATTGCTAATTAATCAAACAGTTACAGTAGCAGCTATATCCAATTCTTCATTATTTGATATAACTAATAAACATGAATGTGGTAATTTAAGTATTATTTCTTCAGTAAAATACTGTAAGCCATTAATTACAATATATGGTAAAAATAATGGTATTTATGGCAATGGATACATTGATGGACAAGGTGGAGTTTTATTAAAAAATAAAAAATATACTTGGTGGCAATTAGCTTCAGAAGCCCAAATACAAAATAAACAACAAAACGCACCACAATTAATTAATATCAATGATGGAAATAATACGATATTATATAAAATACATTTAATAAATTCTCCTAATTTTCATATTGTATCTCATAATACCAATGGATTAACTATCTGGGGAGTAACTATTAAAACTCCAGCAGATGCAAGAAATACTGATGGTATTGATCCTATGTCATCTCAAAATATAACTATTGCAMATAGTTATATTAGTACAGGTGATGATAATATAGCTATTAAAGCTGGCAAGCAAGGTACATCTAAAAACATGACTATTATCAATAATGTTTTTGGTTATGGACATGGTATGTCTATAGGCACTGAAATACAAAGTGGTGTTAGTAATATTTTGATAAAAAATCTATCACTCATAGATACTACTAATGGTTTACGTATTAAAAGTGATAGCACAAGAGGTGGTTTAGTAACAAATATTAACTTTCATAATATTTGTATGCTTAATGTTAAAAAACCTATAGTACTAGATGCTTTTTATAATAAAAACATACATGGTAATTACATTCCTCAATATAAAAAAATTAATTTTAATAATATTAATGTACTTACTTTAGGGGAATATGTTTTTAACGGTTTTAATGAAAAAAATATCATAGAAGTGTTTTTTAAAAATGTTCATATTAAACCTGGATCAATATGGATAAAAAAGAATGTCCATATTACTGGTTTTATTAATAATGATGCACAGGGYGATCATTGTCCTGTATATTAATTAATACTGCTGTTTTATATATTTTTTTTTACTTTATAATGTCAGAACTATAAAATTAGTTATGTTATTTTTTTTATTAGAAATATTATGTTTAATAACGTATAAATTATAATAATTAGCTGCTATTCTATTACTAATAGCGGCTATATTATGTTTTTTTTGGTAATAATTAATATACTTTAATGCATATGTAGAACTTGCACAAAATTTTACTTGCCATTTAGGAAATAAATGAATATATTGACTACATTGTAGTATAGGTTGTTGATGACTCATAACAGTATTAATATTATTAATAGGGTTATTTTTTTGATTACTAATTAAACAATGTTGTATATGATAAGGGAAGTTATAACATATATCTACATCATATTTATGTAGTACCGTAGATACTTCTTGTATGATTCCAGAACAATTATTTGAGATTGGCAAAATAGCAAAATGTACTATTTTATTTGTTAAAGCAGATAATACATTTATAAAATTATTACAAAATATATACAAAATATTTCTATTTTGTAAAATATTATGTGCATAAAATATAGTTGCTAAATGTGAATAACTGAAAATAGGTCCTAAACAAGTAATAACATATTTATATTGCTGTGGAAACAATATTTTTTTATGTAAATTAAGAATTAAATTTTCATATACACAATATGAAAATTTAATTCTTAATTTTTTATGATATATATTATGAATATAATTTATATTATTTAACATATACTACATTATATATTAATACATATATTTTAACAAATTAAAATTTATTTTTTTATGTGCACAAAATCATTTTTATCTATCCAACATTGCCATCCAGTAGAACTTGCAACAACTAATAAAGCTTGTTTTAAACTTTGTCTAAATTTCCATAATTTCTTAGTTGTACTACCACAAAGTTTATTTAATGTACTTACTTTATAACATAAAGGTATTTTATGTGAACAATAAAAACAATGAATCCATTGTGATAAATACTTACCTTTTAATTTTTTTCTTTCGTTTAAAGAAATAGCCGTCAACATATCATCTTTAAAAAAAGCAACAATTCTTTTATTTAAAACAATCACATGTTTTTTATTATAAATATTTTTATAATATTCATGTAATAAATGTCCAACATAAAAACAATTTTGAAATCCTATTTCTATAACACAAATAGATAATCTAACTAAACAAGTTTTTAACCATTTATAATCTCTAGTACCAGTACTCCGATCAATAGATTTAAGAAAAGAATATGCAGTGAATTCTACTTTACTACCAATAGGTACGAAACATAACCTATGTAAACATTCTAACCAAACATCTAAATCAGTTTGATCTAATTGCTCTCCTGTAAAACGTATTGTAATATTTTGTAAAGAGCATTTGAGAATATTYTTTTCATATTTTCGATGTCCTTTTTTAATTATGCCAAATAAAGAACTTCTTAACATAATATTTGGTATAATTCGTTTATCTTTAGCAACATAAGGCATCACACTATTTGTTTTATTACTAATAATTTTACATTGAAAAGACTGCTGCTGTTGTAATTCTATTTTTTGTATCACTGTTGTTTCGGTATGCGTATTTTTATTTTTTAATGATTGCTGATAAGTCTTACTGATTATCATACTACCATCATCATTAGCATTATTGACAGCATGACGGATCTTATTTTTTAGCGTATTAATTCTATCATATATAGATTTACACATTTCTGTTTTAGCTATTACATTTAATAGTTTATACGTTATGACATTATTATACTATACTTTATAGTAATTTTAAACAAAACACGGTCTTAATAAAATAATCCATACCCAAGTGAACTTTTACCTATTATATGTTTGTTATTTAATCATGTCAATAATTTTTTACATCAGGTTAACTGGTAGTAAACATCAGGTTAACTGGTAGTAAACATCAGGTTAACTGGTAGTAAACATCAGGTTAACTGGTAGTAAACATCAGGTTAACTGGTAGTAAACATCAGGTTAACTGGTAGTATAATACTATTTAATCATTTATAATCATTTATAATCATTTATAATCATTTATAATAAAAAAAATAAGTAAAAATAAATAAAAATAAATATTGACAAAAAATATTTATTTTTTTAAAATGATCAAAGTGGACATATTTTTTTATGCAAACAATAATAAAATTTAAACATTACCCATAGTATCAACTTAAAATGCTTAAAATATGAAAAAAAATACATTCTACAAAATATTAAAACTCAAGAAAAATATCATATATTTTTTACTACTGTGTTTTTATAGTGTTGAAATAATATTTGCTATAAATCTTCCTAATAACAGT